>NZ_CP009108.1:3672500-3674849 GCF_001191605.1 Bacillus altitudinis
GTGGGTTCGGGCCTCCATTCAGTGTTACCTGAACTTCACCCTGGACATGGGTAGATCACCTGGTTTCGGGTCTACGACCACGTACTCATGCGCCCTATTCAGACTCGCTTTCGCTGCGGCTCCGCATCTTCTGCTTAACCTTGCACGGGATCGTAACTCGCCGGTTCATTCTACAAAAGGCACGCCATCACCCGTTAACGGGCTCTGACTACTTGTAGGCACACGGTTTCAGGATCTATTTCACTCCCCTTCCGGGGTGCTTTTCACCTTTCCCTCACGGTACTGGTTCACTATCGGTCACTAGGGAGTATTTAGCCTTGGGAGATGGTCCTCCCGGATTCCGACGGAATTTCACGTGTTCCGCCGTACTCAGGATCCACTCTGGAGAGAACAACATTTCAGTTACAGGGCTGTTACCTTCTTTGGCGGGCCTTTCCAGACCTCTTCGCTTATATCGTTCCTTTGTAACTCCGTATAGAGTGTCCTACAACCCCAAGAGGCAAGCCTCTTGGTTTGGGCTGTTCCCGTTTCGCTCGCCGCTACTCAGGGAATCGCATTTGCTTTCTCTTCCTCCGGGTACTTAGATGTTTCAGTTCCCCGGGTATGCCTTCTCATACTCTATGTATTCAAGTATGGATACTACTCCATTACGAGCAGTGGGTTTCCCCATTCGGAAATCTCCGGATCAAAGCTTGCTTACAGCTCCCCGAAGCATATCGGTGTTCGTCCCGTCCTTCATCGGCTCCTAGTGCCAAGGCATCCACCGTGCGCCCTTTCTAACTTAACCATTTCTTACTTTAGAAAGAATCACTATGTGTGATGAACTTTGCATTGCATTCAATGTGAATGTATTACTTATTGTTATCTAGTTTTCAAAGAACAATCCTGTCTCGCTAGAGACATGTTTGAAGGAATGATCCTTCAAAACTAAACAAGACGAAAACATACGCTGCTCCATATATCCTTAGAAAGGAGGTGATCCAGCCGCACCTTCCGATACGGCTACCTTGTTACGACTTCACCCCAATCATCTGCCCCACCTTCGGCGGCTGGCTCCATAAAGGTTACCTCACCGACTTCGGGTGTTGCAAACTCTCGTGGTGTGACGGGCGGTGTGTACAAGGCCCGGGAACGTATTCACCGCGGCATGCTGATCCGCGATTACTAGCGATTCCAGCTTCACGCAGTCGAGTTGCAGACTGCGATCCGAACTGAGAACAGATTTGTGGGATTGGCTAAACCTTGCGGTCTCGCAGCCCTTTGTTCTGTCCATTGTAGCACGTGTGTAGCCCAGGTCATAAGGGGCATGATGATTTGACGTCATCCCCACCTTCCTCCGGTTTGTCACCGGCAGTCACCTTAGAGTGCCCAACTAAATGCTGGCAACTAAGATCAAGGGTTGCGCTCGTTGCGGGACTTAACCCAACATCTCACGACACGAGCTGACGACAACCATGCACCACCTGTCACTCTGTCCCCGAAGGGAAAGCCCTATCTCTAGGGTTGTCAGAGGATGTCAAGACCTGGTAAGGTTCTTCGCGTTGCTTCGAATTAAACCACATGCTCCACCGCTTGTGCGGGCCCCCGTCAATTCCTTTGAGTTTCAGTCTTGCGACCGTACTCCCCAGGCGGAGTGCTTAATGCGTTAGCTGCAGCACTAAGGGGCGGAAACCCCCTAACACTTAGCACTCATCGTTTACGGCGTGGACTACCAGGGTATCTAATCCTGTTCGCTCCCCACGCTTTCGCTCCTCAGCGTCAGTTACAGACCAGAGAGTCGCCTTCGCCACTGGTGTTCCTCCACATCTCTACGCATTTCACCGCTACACGTGGAATTCCACTCTCCTCTTCTGCACTCAAGTTTCCCAGTTTCCAATGACCCTCCCCGGTTGAGCCGGGGGCTTTCACATCAGACTTAAGAAACCGCCTGCGAGCCCTTTACGCCCAATAATTCCGGACAACGCTTGCCACCTACGTATTACCGCGGCTGCTGGCACGTAGTTAGCCGTGGCTTTCTGGTTAGGTACCGTCAAGGTGCAAGCAGTTACTCTTGCACTTGTTCTTCCCTAACAACAGAGCTTTACGATCCGAAAACCTTCATCACTCACGCGGCGTTGCTCCGTCAGACTTTCGTCCATTGCGGAAGATTCCCTACTGCTGCCTCCCGTAGGAGTCTGGGCCGTGTCTCAGTCCCAGTGTGGCCGATCACCCTCTCAGGTCGGCTACGCATCGTCGCCTTGGTGAGCCGTTACCTCACCAACTAGCTAATGCGCCGCGGGTCCATCTGTAAGTGACAGCCGAAACCGTCTTTCATCCTTGAACCATGCGGTTCAAGGAACTATCCGGTAT
>NZ_CP009109.1:0-6935 GCF_001191605.1 Bacillus altitudinis
CCTGCCATATTGACATAAAAAAAGCAGACCCATGATAGGTCTGCACTTCTAGAAAGGTTTTCACCTCTCTCTGTTGAAACAATTAATCGTTACCCCAACCATTTTCTCTTGGAGGGATTGATCAAATGAGTAAATTAAGTAAAATCATTCTTAATGTTTTCTTGGTAGGAACAATCTTTTTCTTAGGCAGTTATTTTGGTTATAAATCAAATGGGGTTGAATTACAGGGACTTCTTTACGCTGGTGTAGTCTCATTAATCGGTCTAGTAGTAACGAGTACAGTAAGTCTGTTTAGAAAAAATAAAAGCACAAGCATGTAAAAAAAGTAGGCTCTAACAAGAGCCTACTTTTCTATGTAATTATGTAATTCTTGATACCAACATGCCAATGAGCCATGACTTCAAACGTCTCATTCGCCACCTCATCATCATCTTCTTCAATTCTGATCAGATCTCCGTCTTCAGCATCCGTCAAATTCAGTTCCTTATGAATCTCTTTCAAAATCCCGCCGTAGCCGATCAAACGCCTGGCACTTAATGCATCATCCAAATAATAAACCGTATCCAAATTTTCCTCAGTCACTTCATTCCCACGTATCACATCAGTGTCTTTCACTGGATACTTAGAAATCTCTAAAATGGCTTTCTGCTCTTCCATTTCTTTGCGCACTTCTTTTTCAATGGCTTCCGCATCAATTCCCTTTTTTCCTTTGACCCGCTGCACATGCACAATCGGTGTATAATCCAATTTCATTGCTCGTTTCCAAAGGCTTGTCCATTCTTTTTGATTAATATAATTCTTACCAAAGTAATTAGTACGAACAGGCATTAACACATGAAAATGAGGATGATATGTATTCTCCTCGTGATTTTTCGTTATTTCTAAAGCTCTAAAATACCCACGCACCGCAGAATCTACTTTTTTATATTTCATCAATCTATTAAAGCCTTTCATCATATCAGAAATGGTTTGTTTCAGATCATCACCCTCAATATTTTTCACTGTCAACGTGAGAAATATCCATGCAGGCTTATACTGTCTATTCGCTTCTTCCACAATCAATTTATTATGATAAGCAATTTTCAACGACCTTCGCCACGCACACATAGGGCATAACCTCACTTTACAAAAATAGGCTTGATATAATCGTAGTCTGCCCGTTTCGTTATCTCTTCTAAACGCAAGACATTCCGCACAATCACATACTTTCTCTGCCTTTTTTCCGTAGTAAGGCGCACCGGTACGTTTTTCAAGTCCTTCATAATGAGCCGCCATAAGTGACGATCTCACCTTTTTCCCTCGCCAATCCCGCTTTTTACCTGTTGCAGTTTTGTCCTGAAGGATGCTATAATTCGATTCAGATGAATATGTCAAAATGAAAAACTCCTTCTGCGCTAGTTCTCTAGCTATCTATTATTTCGTGTGGTAACTTAATAATAGCAGACGGAGTTTTTCCCTGTCAAATCACCATTAAACCCTTGACATAGTTGGATTTACAGCACTTTTTGAAAATCTCATTGTTTCTATATGTATCAAGATAAGAAAAGACACGATTCTGACTCCGTCAAAATCGCCCAAAAAGCTGGCGAAACCGCCATCTTTTTAAAAGATCAAAACCCAAAAACCTAAAAGACCAAAGACTAAACCAAATTTCCCCGCAGGGGGAGATTTTTTTTTGATTTTTTGCCCCCCTACTCAAAAATTGAGTCCCCCCGTTTTTATAGCCTTAACACTTTTTTTGTAGCTTTTAATCACTCAAATACATATCAAAACCCTGCAATCATAGGGTTTATTTTGCCAAGAAAACACACCACACCGTTTCTGTAGCCTTTACGATCAGAAACACCTTTTCTGTAGCCTTTTGACTAAACCTCACACCAGAACGTGATAATCGCAATCTGGATAATCACGTTCTCGTAATCACGCTCAAAAACCTAATCGTTTATAACTCAAAGCCTTAACACTTTTCTTGCAACCTTTCATTAGCTTTTAACACCATTTTTATAGCTTTTAATCACTGAAACCTTGCAATCATAGACTCTGCTTTGCCAATCAAAAACTCCACACCTTTTCTGTAGCCTTTTGACTAAACCTCACACCAGAACGTGATAATCACAACCTGGATAATCACATTCTGGTAAGCACGTTCAAAAACCTAATCGTTTACGTCTCATTTTCAAGTAACTACACATGATATTTCCACAAAAAAACAGACCTAAAAGGTCTGTTAATTTTCATGTTACAAATCGAATACGATACATCATGTTGCATTCCTTGACGCAACAGAAACGCTGTTATCTTGCGTCGCTAAACCATAAACCGGCGCAACAGTCACAGCTAAAATCAAAACGGCAGCCATAATTTTTTTAAACGTCATATTCAAAATCGCCCCTTTGAATCAGTTTCTGAACTTGGATCATCTTCTTATAAAAAAATACAGAATCATCCAGTCGTTCTATGTCATTATAAAATCTTCCAGCCTCTAAAGCTAGGTCTTCTAAATAAGGATAACCACGACTATATAAAAGTTGATCGAATTTTTGATTGACTTCAACACTAGGCGAAACCGTCACATATAACTCATGAAGCACATTAAAAAGATCGACAAACATAGAATCATCATACTTTTCAGCATAGCTCTTTCCTTTCACACAATAATCAAGAGCTTCTTCTTTTCGTCCCTGCTTAAAGAAAATGATGGCTAAATCATAACAAGCTTGTACAACCTCTTTAGCACCGATCTTCTCGCCTAACTCTAATGCACGTTGGTAATATACTGTTGCTTTCGCAACATCATCTTGTTTATTAAAACAGTTTCCTAAATTCAACAAACCCTTAGTCGTAATGTAATCATGGCCAAGTGCAATAGATTCCTGTAAAGCTCGTTTCAAATGGGGAAGTGCCTTCTCATAACTGACCAAATCGTCATAATTTCCCGCAATCACGAATCTACACTGGATTAACCTAACTTGATATATACTCTTTGCCTTATAAGCATGATAAGCCTGTTCAACATAATACATAGATAGATGTGTTTGCTTCATGTGATAAAAGATTTCTGCCATTTTGAAAAAGAACTCCGCACGCTCCAATTCATCAGCTACTTTATCAAGTTTTCTTTCCGCATAGCGATAAAATGTAATAGCTTTTATGTACTCCCCTTTAGAAAACTCATACATCCCTCTGAAAAAATTGAAGTAGTACTCCATAATACCAGTAAGCCTTTTTCCTTCACCTTCGACAGCTCTCAAATAATCAGCTTTGTTGACAGTATTTTTTGATGGATTTACGTATTCAAGCATCTGTTCATGGCGAAATTCCATTAGCTGAAAATAAAGAACAACCTGTTCGTCTTCCTCCATCAAATCCAGTTCATTCTTAACTTCGTTACGGAGAATCTCTGCATCTGTCACATTCAACCTTTTGATATGCCGATACCACTCATTAATCTTCTGACCAATCACAGGCGCTGCAATAGTTCCCATACCATCAATCCCCCGATACATCGCTTTTTTATGTTAAATCCTAGCACATGAAATACGGCTATAACTTGCTTGCGTTTCCATTTTTGAAAATTTTCGGTATCTCGCAAACGTTTTTTAAAATGAATTCAGCAGACAAAACGAAAAAACGCATTTAAAGCCCTTATAAACGTTTTTAACTCATCCCCCTATTTTAATTACCCGAACAAAAATAAAAGCGCTCAGAATCGAATCTGAACGCTCTCAACGGCATTTTTGAAATACAGCCTTGATATTTTTATAGGTTTAATCATTCAAATCAATCTTTGTCACAAAGTCAAAACGAGTCAATCCATTGCTATGACTAGCTTCAATTTGTTTTTTTCTTCCGTAGTACCCCCCTGTTAGAGTGGGGGGTTCCCGTTTGGCTCTCGGTGCTTCGCTTTTCGTTGCCACTCGACGACTGTCGTCGTCTTCCGCTCCGCACCTTCGCCAAACAAAACAAACGCACAAATATTTCTTTAATCTTATCATTTTTGACTCTTTCATGCCAACGGTACAATGCCTCGCATTCTGCTTTGAACGGAGAGAAAACCCACAGCACCTATTTAGGTGCATAAGTGGGCACTGGTTCTCCAGTGACTCTTTTCGGGCTCTGCCCAAACCCGCCAACGGTCAGCCCGTTGGATCGCAAATATTCAAACCCCCTACCCCCGATCTTCGGGGGATGCCCCTTCGGCGGGCGCAAACAAACGGAGTTTGTTTGAATCAATAGGCTTTGGGTGTGGTGAATGAGTCAACTCCTTAATGCTCACTTTCGTTCCGCTTACCGTTGACTCATGCCGAATGTTTTTCACTCCATTTTTTAAACAGTAACGCTCCTTTTGAGTGCACACTTTTCCGAAACAACACAAAACAAACACGAAACTTAATTCAAAGCTTTTGAACCCTTGTTGCTACTGATTTTTTTGCAAAACGCTCCCTTTCTTTGTGTGCAAGTGCGCTCCTTTTCAAACACAAAACGTTACTCAATTCTTCTCACTTTTCCTTTTTATGGTTTGGCAGTTTTTCCGTTTCTACCACATCACCACATTTTTCTCCTAAAAAAAGGTGTGTCAGAATTTCATTTTTAGACACATTCCTTTCAAAAATCGCAACCGCCACGAAACAAATCACACTGGGATTTCAAACATAAAGTGGTTGCAGTTTTCCCTTATGCTCCTTTCACCTTTTCCGAAATGTCTCCAGCGACACTTATCAAAATTTGTCTCTTTCAACCCGCTACGCAAAACAAAAACATTTTGCCTTTTGATCTAGGAGGGCGTAGCGTATACCGTAGCGAATGAATCATAAAGAGGTGAACCCGCTATGAAACCCGAAACCTACCTTTCTTCACAAGACATTGCAAACAAGCTCAATGTCTCCAGCGTCACGATACGCAAATACGCCGCCATGCTTGAGAAAAACGGCTATAATTTCGCCAGAGACACTAAGGGATGGCGTCAGTATAATGAGTCCGATTTATCCGCTATGGAGTATATATACACACACTCTAAATTAAGTGGTAAATCACTAGAAGAAGTAGCCAAACTTGTAGCGACCTTGTATCGGTCAAACTTGTCCATATCGGATACCGCTACACCGCTACAAGATATCAATGTCGCCGATCTCATTCAAAGACAAGAGGAATTCAATCGGGCCATCCTAAAACGACTCGAACAATTTGAAGAACAACAAAAAAAGCGAGATGAAAATCTCATGCTCGCTTTGAAAGAATCCATTGAAACAAAAAAAATGATTGCTACTGCTCAACAAAAAAAGTGGTGGCAATTCTGGAAATAAAACATCCATAACAATGGCGCACTTATACACACCCCTGTGTGAGTGCTAAAATCTCTCGATTTCCGTCAAGCATGTGAAGAAGAAGCCAACTCAATTGTCGGCTTCTTCTGCTTCTGAAATCGCACATGCAATGATCATCAAAACGAAGCTCCGAAAAATAAATCCCGCTACTATAAAACAACTCAAACAATAGAAAAACAAAAAAGCGAGATGAAAATTTCATACTCGCTTTGAAAAATAGCTAAACAAATAATTAAAAACAGCATGAGCAATCGCTAAGCAAACACCCACAGAAAAACAAATAAACTGATTGTAAAATCAATAATTTCAAGTGAAATATCAGGAATTTGATTATAGAAAGACCAACTAAAAATAAACATAATACTTATTACACAATAAAAGCATTTAGACATGATTTAAGTCTATTCCTGAGATAAATAGTCAAAATCAGTTTCTTCAAATTCAGGTAGCTGTTTTTCAATACCAACCAAATCTAAAATTTCTTGAACATAGGTGCGAATAGCAAGCATATCAAAAGGGAAATCAAACTCAAATTCTTCTTTCACTGAGACAACATTCATAAAATATGAACAATTATGCTTCATTTCTAACATATCATCATTAAAGCTGCACACATCCTGATATGATTCATCAGATAATTCAAAATCAGATATTAAGTATATATCTACTTTGTTGCCTTTTTCAGAAAACCTTTGATCGCAAAAAAGAAGATAAGCACATTTTTCTGAATCATGTAACTCAACTTGAAAAAATTCGAATTCTCGCAAACGAAGTAACCTTTTAAATCTTGTATTCAAAGTTCTCATTTAGTTCAGAGTCCTCTCAAAATATAATTGCTTTCCACTGTGCCATAGTAAACATAGCAAAAGTAACACCCAATGCAATAGCTAATGCATAAATCGGTGTAGGATCAAACACTAACTGCCACCAACTATATTTACTAACCTTATTACGAGCCTCGTCAAGCTTTTTTTGTTTCTTTTTATATTTATCCCACTGAGATTTAGATTTTAATTTCTTCACAACAGATTTAGGTGCATCTTTTAAACTAGAACCATCATGTTTAGTACCATCCATATTTTCAGATGCAATTTTTTTATTGCCTTTATAAACATGAACATGCCATTTACCTGTTTTTTTCTCATGTGGTTCATCAAATCCAGCTCTATACCCTTTGTCTAATTTCACCCATTCTCTATCAGCACCAGCAGAAGCACTTTTAGATGATACCAAAATTGAAGAAGTAAAAGCAAAAGCAAAAATCATAGAATAAACAAGTAATTTTCTAAAAATAACAGACATATCAAATCTCCTTAAATAATATTTAATAACTGAAATTATACAATCCAAAATAAACAAAAACTTGAAGATAATAATATTTTAAGGAAATTTTAAGAGTCTCTACATAATACTTACTTCTCTAATTATGTAACTCTTAATGCCAAAAAACGAAGCTTTGAAAAATAAAAAAAAATTGCGGACACCGCAATCAAAAAAGAAATTTCACCTGCCATATTGACATAAAAAAAGCAGACCCATGATAGGTCTGCACTTCTAGAAAGGTTTTCACCTCTCTCTGTTGAAACAATTAATCGTTACCCCAAAGCCTTA